>NZ_JAGP01000002.1 GCF_000526715.1 Hydrogenovibrio kuenenii DSM 12350
AGGTCTCTAGAATTTCTACCGGTTTTTTTCTGGTCTTTGGGGCGTTTTGCGCCCCATTTTTTTATTCTCAAAAAATAAAAACATATCTTTATCGGCAATTAATTACATATCTTTAATTTTTTTCGCCAAAAAAATGGTGTTGTGGCATATCTGATGCTTTGTAACTTCTATATATAAGAAATATAACCTTGAAAAACAGGAGTTAGACATGTTAAACCAGAAAAATAGCCATTATTATGACGGCTTAATGATTTGGAGTAGCTTTGCACAAGCAGCTCGAGTCAAAGATTTGCAAATATCGCTGGTGTGCGAAGTAACCAGTTGATAGGTTATGGCTTGGTTGTCGGTTTAGATGGCACAGGTGATAAGACTGCCTATGCAGATCAAAGCTTGATGAGTATGTTGAATAAATTTGGTATTAACTTACCTTCGGGTACAAAAACCAACTCAAAAAATATTGCAGCCGTTGCGGTACATGCAGATTTACCAGCCTTTTCTAAATCGGCCAAAAAATAGATGTGACTGTTTTCTTCTTTGGGGAATGCTAAAAGGTCTTCGCGTGGAACACTTCTATTAACGCCATTAAAAGGGGTGGATGGTAATGTTTATGCCTTGGCACAAGGTAGTTTGGTTGTTGGCGGTTTAAATGCTTACTGGTGCAGACGGTTTCAAAAAATTACCATTAATATTTCCAAGTGTTGGGCGTATTCCAAACGGTGCGATGGTTGAGAAGACAGTAAATACCGGTTTTGACTTTAGGCAATTACCATTACATTGAATCTTAAAAACTCTGATTTCACAAACGGCGACTAATCTGGTCAATGCAATCAATAGTAAGTTGGGCCAGGTACGGCTTCAGCGGTAGATGGTGACTCTGTTGAGGTGATTGGCCCGCCAAGAATGCTAATCAACGCGTTGCATTTTTTCAATGATTGAGAATATTCAAGTCAAACCAGGTGTTGAAGCTGCTCGTGTCATTATTAATTCGCGTACAGGAACAGTGGTGATTGGTGCTGATGTTAAAAGTTTTCTGCAGCAGCAGTCACCACCACGGTAAACTTGGTGGTTAAAGTATCTGAAGCGCCGAAAGTTTCTCAACCGAATGCCCTTGCTGGCGGTACAACACAAGTGACACCGTCATCACAATTAAGTATTCAAAAACTTGGGAACAAATCAAATGATGAAGTTTCCAAAAGGCGTTACGTTGGATGATATTGTTCAAGCGGTGAATAAAGTAGGGCGCAGCACCAGGTGATCTTATAGCGATTTTAGAAGCTTTGAAGCAAGCCGGTGCATTACAAGCTGACTTGATGGTCATTTAATTTACCAGAATTGTGAGGAAAGCAGTATGTCAGATTTTAATTGCACCTTCTACAGATTTGAAAGCTTATCAGCAGATTTATTCGAGTCCAAAATAACTTGAATGAACTGAAACAAGAAGCGAAGACAAACCAGCAAGCGGCCACTAAAGCCTGTTGCACAGCAATTTGAAGCGCTGTTTTTATCGCAAATATTGAAAGAAGCTAATAAAGTTAAGTTTGATAATGGCTGGCTTGATGGTAAGCAAATGGATTTTTATAAAGATTGGTATAACCAGCAGTTGGCTCAGGATCTTTTCTTCTAAAAGGAAGCCTTGGATTGGCCGATATGATAGTAAAGCAACTAAACACTTAAGAATCCTTCATTACATCCAACGAATCTTAAGGCGAATTTTCATCAAGAAGCTTCCTCTAGATTCGGTTGGATGTAATGAAGGATTCTTAGGTGTTAGTTGCTTTACTATCATATCGGCCAATCCAAGGCTTCCTTTAGAAGAAAGATCCTGAGCCAACTGCTGGTTATACCAATCTTTATAAAAATCCATTTGCTTACCATCAAGCCAGCCATTATCAAACTTAACTTTATTAGCTTTCTTTCCAATATTTGCGATAAAAACAGCGCTTCAAATTGCTGTGCAAACAGGCTTTAGTGCCGCTTGCTGGTTTGTCTTCGCTTCTTGTTTCAGTTCATTCAAGTTATTTGGACTCGAATAAATCTGCTGATAAGCTTTCAAATCTGTAGAAGGTGCAATTAAATCTGACATACTGCTTTCCTCACAATTCTGGTAAATTAAATGACCATCAAGTCAGCTTGTAATGCACCGGCTTGCTTCAAAGCTTCTTAAAATCGCTATAAGATCACCTGGTGCTGCGCCTACTTTATTCACCGCTTGAAACAATATCATCCAACGTAACGCCTTTTGGAAACTTCATCATTTGATTTGTTCCCAAGTTTTGAATACTTAATTGTGATGACGGTGTCCACCTTGTGTTGTACCGCAGGCAAGGGCATTCGGTTGAGAAACTTTCGGCGCTTCAGATACTTTAACCACCAAGTTACCGTGTGTGACTGCTGCTGCCCAGAAACTTTAACATCAGCACCAATCACCACTGTTCCTGTACGCGAATTAATAATGACACGAGCAGCTTCAACACCTGGTTTGACTTGAATATTCTCAATCATTGATAAAAATGCAACGCGTTGATTAAGGCATTCTTGGCGCCATCACCTCAACAGAGTTCACCATCTACCGCTGAAGCCGTACCTGGCCCAACTTACTATTGATTGCATTGACCAGATTAGTCGCCGTTGTGAAATCAGAGTTTTTAAGATTCAATGTAATGGTATTGCCTAAGTCAAAACCGGTATTTACTGTCTTTCTCAACCATCGCACCGTTTGGAATACGCCCAACACTTGGAATATTAATGGTAATTTTTGAACCGTTCTGCCACCAGTAGCATTTTAAACCGCCAACAACCAAACTACCTTGTGCCAAGGCATAAACATTACCATCCACCCCTTTTAATGGCGTTAATAGAAGTGTTCCACCGCGAAGACTTTTAGCATTCCCCAAAGAAAGAAACAGTCACATCTATTTTTTGGCCCGATTTAGAAAAGGCTGGTTAAATCTGCATGTACCGCAACGGCTTGCAATATTTTTTGAGTTGGTTTTTGTACCCGAAGGTAAGTTAATACCAAATTTATTCAACATACTCATCAAGCTTTGATCTGCATAGGCAGTCTTATCACCTGTGCCATCTAAACCGACAACCAAGCCATAACCTATCAAACTGGTTACTTCGCACACCAGCGATATTTGCCAAATCTTTGACTCGAGCTGCTTGTGCAAAGCTACTCCAAATCATTAAAGCCGTCATAATAATGGCTATTTTTCTGGTTAACATGGTCTAACTCCTGTTTTTCAAGGTTATATTCTTATATATAGAAGTTACAAAGCATCAGATATGCACAACCACCATTTTTTTTGCGAAAAAAATTAAAGATATGTAATTAATTGCCGATAAAGATATGTTTTTATTTTTTGAGAATAAAAAAAATGGGGCGCAAAACGCCCCCAAAGACCAGAAAAAAACCGGTAGAAATTCTAGAGA